>NZ_CP043569.1 GCF_014076415.1 Comamonas testosteroni | reverse complement strand
TTTAAATCCATGAAGACGGCTTACGCCACCATCAAAGGTATTGAGGTGATGCGTGCACTACGCAAAGGCCAGGCCTCAGCATTTTATTATGGTGATCCCCTGGGCGAAATGCGCCTGGTAAGCAGAGTTTTTGAAATGTAAGGCCTTTGAATAAGACAAAAGGCTGCCTCATCGCTAACTTTGCAACAGTGCCTAAAATAAGCCTTATATCCAAGCATAAAACAAGGTTGTCTAGACTTCTTTTAACAGTAAAGTTATCATAAAACTGAATTTTATTTTTTAGGTAAGTTTATGCATTCTATCCGCATTCGTTAAGACACAACTATTTGCATAGTGACACTATTTTATAATGGTGGGCTTTTGTTGTGTCTTTAAGAATATATGCGGATATATAAAGTAAAAGTATGCTTAATTTATAAGTATGCTTTTAGTGCATAGTTTCCAGTTATAACTTAATTGACTAGCTATTTGTCCACCCTGTGGATGAATAGCTTTTTTTTTGGGAGGACACTGTGATGCTAGCTTTTGTTTTCACCTAAATCCTGTTTGCTGCATAAAAAATTTCAAGAGCTAAACAGGAGTAAATAAAAATGAGTTTAATTATTAAAGCGAGAAACATACGCTTGGATTATGCTGGGCGTGATGTTTTGGATATTGATGAATTGGAAATTCACTCTTATGACCGTATTGGTCTTGTGGGTGATAACGGAGCAGGAAAGAGTAGTTTACTCAAAGTACTTAATGGCGAAATTGTTTTAGCCGAAGCGACATTACAGCGTTTTGGTGATTTTGCACATATCAGCCAACTGGGCGGAATCGAAATAGAAACGGTCGAAGACCGGGCAATGTTATCTCGCCTTGGTGTTTCCAATGTACAAAACGACACAATGAGTGGCGGAGAGGAAACTCGTGCAAAAATTGCTGCCGCATTTTCCCAACAAGTACATGGCATTCTAGCGGATGAACCAACCAGCCACCTTGATCTCAATGGAATAGATCTACTTATTGGTCAACTTAAAGCATTTGATGGAGCATTACTTGTTATCAGTCATGACCGATATTTTCTTGATATGGTTGTAGACAAGATATGGGAGTTAAAAGACGGTAAAATTACGGAATATTGGGGTGGTTACTCGGATTACTTGCGTCAAAAAGAAGAAGAGCGACAACACCAAGCCGTAGAATATGAGCTGATGATGAAGGAACGGGAGCGATTAGAATCTGCTGTGCAAGAAAAACGCCAGCAAGCTAATCGATTAGACAATAAGAAAAAAGGAGAAAAATCCAAAAACTCTACCGAAAGTGCTGGACGACTTGGGCATGCAAAAATGACTGGCACCAAGCAAAGAAAACTGTATCAGGCAGCTAAGAGTATGGAAAAGCGTTTGGCTGCATTAGAAGATATTCAAGCACCAGAGCATTTGCGTTCTATTCGTTTTCGTCAAAGTTCAGCCCTAGAACTGCACAATAAGTTCCCGATTACGGCAGATGGTCTGAGCTTAAAATTTGGTAGCCGTACTATCTTTGATGACGCTAACTTTATAATACCGCTTGGCGCTAAAGTCGCTATAACTGGATCGAATGGAACAGGGAAAACGTCCTTGTTAAAAATGATATCAGAACGTGCTGATGGATTAACCATATCTCCAAAAGCTGAAATTGGCTACTTTACACAAACAGGATATAAATTTAACACGCATAAATCTGTGCTCTCCTTTATGCAGGAAGAGTGCGAGTACACAGTTGCGGAAATTCGTGCAGTATTGGCTTCAATGGGGATCGGAGCGAATGATATTCAAAAAAACTTATCCGACTTATCGGGAGGTGAAATCATCAAACTGCTTTTATCCAAAATGCTTTTAGGAAAATATAATATTTTGCTTATGGATGAACCAGGAAACTATCTTGACCTAAAAAGTATTGCCGCATTAGAAACAATGATGAAGTCCTATGCAGGAACTATTATCTTCGTATCTCATGACAAGCAATTGGTCGATAATATTGCTGACATTATCTACGAGATCAAAGACCACAAAATCATCAAGACTTTTGAGAGAGATTGTTAATGATAGCCAATCTAATCCGAACATTAATTATTGAACTCTTTAAAGGAAATTAAAAATGACAATTCAAGATATTCAATCACTTGCTGAAGCACACGGCTTGTTGCTTACGGACAAAATGAATTTCAATGAAATGGGCATTGATTTTAAGGTCGTTTTTGCTCTTGATACAAAGGGGCAACAATGGTTGCTGCGTATTCCTCGTCGTGATGGCATGAGGGAACAAATCAAGAAAGAAAAACGCATTTTAGAATTGGTAAAAAAACATCTTTCTGTAGAGGTTCCTGATTGGAGAATTTCATCTACAGAATTAGTGGCTTATCCCATACTTAAAGATAATCCTGTTTTAAATTTGGATGCTGAAACCTATGAAATAATTTGGAATATGGACAAAGATAGCCCGAAATACATAACATCTTTGGCAAAAACCTTATTTGAAATCCATAGTATTCCTGAAAAAGAAGTTCGGGAAAATGATTTGAAAATTATGAAACCTTCAGATTTAAGACCTGAAATAGCAAACAATTTGCAGTTAGTAAAATCTGAAATTGGTATAAGTGAGCAATTGGAAACCCGCTACAGAAAATGGTTGGATAATGATGTTCTATGGGCAGATTTCACCCAATTTATACATGGCGATTTATATGCTGGGCATGTACTAGCTTCAAAGGATGGAGCTGTTTCAGGCGTTATTGATTGGTCAACAGCCCATATAGATGACCCAGCGATTGATTTTGCTGGGCATGTAACTTTGTTTGGAGAAGAAAGCCTCAAAACTCTAATCATCGAGTATGAAAAACTAGGGGGTAAAGTTTGGAATAAACTATATGAACAGACTTTAGAAAGAGCAGCGGCCTCTCCTTTGATGTATGGTTTATTTGCCTTAGAAACTCAAAATGAAAGCCTTATCGTTGGAGCAAAAGCTCAGTTGGGAGTTATATAATTTAAAAATATGATTGCTGAGGCACTGTTGCAAATAGTCGGTGGTGATAAACTTATCATCCCCTTTTGCTGATGGAGCTGCACATGAACCCATTCAAAGGCCGGCATTTTCAGCGTGACATCATTCTGTGGGCCGTACGCTGGTACTGCAAATACGGCATCAGTTACCGTGAGCTGCAGGAGATGCTGGCTGAACGCGGAGTGAATGTCGATCACTCCACGATTTACCGCTGGGTTCAGCGTTATGCGCCTGAAATGGAAAAACGGCTGCGCTGGTACTGGCGTAACCCTTCCGATCTTTGCCCGTGGCACATGGATGAAACCTACGTGAAGGTCAATGGCCGCTGGGCGTATCTGTACCGGGCCGTCGACAGCCGGGGCCGCACTGTCGATTTTTATCTCTCCTCCCGTCGTAACAGCAAAGCTGCATACCGGTTTCTGGGTAAAATCCTCAACAACGTGAAGAAGTGGCAGATCCCGCGATTCATCAACACGGATAAAGCGCCCGCCTATGGTCGCGCGCTTGCTCTGCTCAAACGCGAAGGCCGGTGCCCGTCTGACGTTGAACACCGACAGATTAAGTACCGGAACAACGTGATTGAATGCGATCATGGCAAACTGAAACGGATAATCGGCGCCACGCTGGGA